>NZ_CP193934.1:0-32500 GCF_050859505.1 Rasiella sp. SM2506
ATGAGCAAAACTGCACTATCGGTTTGGAACAATTGTTTGTCCTTTATTGAAGATAACATTACTTCACAAGCGTACAAAACATGGTTTGAACCTATCAAAGCGGTAAAGCTTACAGACAATGCACTCAGCATTCAAGTACCCAGTAAATTTTTCTACGAGTGGCTTGAAGAACATTACGTGAAAATTTTAAAAGTTGCATTAACCAAAGAATTAGGCACACAAGCCAAATTGGTATATGTGATTAGGATGGAAAACACCTACGGCAACAAACAACCTTTTACCGAAAAAATACCGAGCTCTAACCGTTCCAATATGCAATCTCAGGAAGTTGATGTGCCTATTAAGAACAAAAACCCTGAGTTAAAAAATCCATTTGTAATTCCTGGTATTCGGAACGTAAAGATAGAATCGCAACTAAATCCTTCCTATAATTTTGACAACTTCTTAGAAGGCGAGTCAAACCGTTTAGCTCGTTCTGCGGGAATGGCGGTTGCCAACAAACCTGGAGGAACAAGTTTCAATCCGTTGTTGGTTTTTGGCGGTGTTGGATTAGGGAAAACACATTTAGCACACGCTATTGGGGTAGAAATAAAAGATAAGTATCCAGAAAAAACGGTGCTTTATATTTCCGCTGAAAAGTTTACACAACAATATATTGAGAGTGTAAAAAAGAATAACCGTAACGACTTTATTCACTTCTATCAGATTATTGATGTATTGATTGTAGATGATATTCAATTATTATCTGGAAAGGCTGGAACGCAAGATGTTTTCTTCCATATTTTCAATCATTTACACCAAAACGGAAAGCAGGTTATTTTAACAAGCGACAAAGCTCCGGTGGATATGATAGATATTGAGCAACGTCTATTATCACGTTTCAAATGGGGACTTTCAGCAGAATTGAATCACCCAGACTACGATACGCGCGTTGCCATCATAAAAAACAAACTATACCGTGACGGTGTAGAAATGCCAGAAGATATTGTAGAATTTTTGGCAAACAATATTAAAACGAACATTCGTGAGTTGGAAGGGGCTATTATCTCTTTAATTGCACACTCTTCTTTCAACAAAAAAGACATCACGATAGAGCTTGCCAAGAAAATTGTTGACAACTACGTGAAACACACCAAACGTGAAGTTTCAATAGATTACATACAAAAAGTAGTGAGCGAATATTTCCAGATGGATGTGGAAACCTTGCAGTCTAAAACAAGAAAACGCCACATTGTGCAAGCTAGACAACTGGCTATGTTCTTTGCAAAGAAATTTACCAAAGCGTCTTTAGCATCTATTGGTTCGCAAATTGGACAAAGAGATCACGCTACGGTCTTACACGCTTGTAAAACTGTAGACAATCTTTCCAGTACCGATAAACAATTTAGAAAATACGTAGAAGACCTTCAGAAAAAACTCACATTATAATATTAATCCCGCTTTTCAGCGGGATTTTATTTTTTATTAGATTGCTAACGCGATCTATTTTTTATTTTTATTAAATTTCTCTTCAAATAATAATAGCAATAGAAATTCGTAAGAATTTCAATACTTCAATAAATAATAGAAAACCGCAAGGTTTTCAATAAACAATAATAATGAAGAAAGTTCTAATGGTCTGCCTAGGCAATATTTGTCGTTCTCCTTTGGCTGAAGGCATTTTAAAATCGAAAGTAGACGCTTCCAAGATTGAAGTTTCATCAGCTGGAACAGGCGGCTGGCATGTGGGCGAACTCCCCGACCCGCGAAGTATTGAAGTAGCACAACAACATGGGTTGGATATTACCAACCAACGTGGTAAGCAATTTTCCACTTACGATTTTGAGATCTACGATCATATTTTTGTGATGGATAATAGCAACTATCATGACGTTATTAAACTGGCTACATCAGGTTTAGAAAAAGAAAAAGTGCAGCTTATTTTGGAAGAAACATTCCCCGAAGAAAAGCGCGACGTTCCCGACCCCTATCATGGTGGCGACGAAGGCTTTGAAAAGGTATACCAAATGCTGGATGCTGCTTGTGAAAAAATAGCCCATCGATTATAAGGTCTGTTTCACCAAGTTTTCAGTATCTTAGTAAAAAAACAAGTTGATATGAAACAATTACTCGTATGTATTTGCGCGCTAGCATTATTCTCTAATGCCGTAGCACAAACTGTTAATGTTGAATCATTTGCATCTGGATTTGATAATCCTGTTAATATTCAAAATGCAGGGGATGACCGTTTATTTGTGGTAGAACAAAATGGCATAATTAAAATTCTTACCCCAGACGGAACTACAAATACAACCCCATTTTTAGATATTTCATCTCGAGTATCCTGTTGCGGTGAACGTGGCTTACTAGGATTAGCATTTCATCCCGATTATGCTACCAATGGCTTCTTTTATATAAATTATACAGATACTGGTGGCGACACCCAAGTCTCAAGATTTTCAGTAGACCCTGCAGACCCAAACATAGCCTTGTCAGGTTCCGAACTTCCTATACTAGATTATGAACAACCCTTTGGAAACCATAATGGAGGTTGCCTGGCTTTTGGCCCGGATGGCTTTCTTTATATCTCCTCAGGTGATGGCGGTAGTGGTGGCGATCCCGGTAATAGAGCTCAAAATACTGAATTATTATTAGGTAAACTACTTCGTTTAGATGTAGACAACCCAAGTGGCGGCAATAACTATGGCATCCCGGCAGACAATCCTTTTGCAGGAGATCTGCCAAATAGACCAGAGATCTGGGCATACGGATTACGAAATCCATGGAAATTTTCGTTCGATAGTGTTACTGATGATTTATGGATAGGCGATGTTGGACAGGGAGATGTGGAAGAAATAGATAGAGCCGAAATAGATGAAGCTGGTTTGAATTATGGCTGGAAGTGTTATGAAGGTTCCGTACCTTTTCCTGGCGCTCCCACGTCATGTCCCCCCGTTAGCGATCTTACATTCCCAATTGCTGAATATTCTTCAAGTACAGGCTCGGGTAATTGCTCCATCACAGGTGGAAATGTATATAGGGGCTCGAGATACCCTAATCTTGTTGGGCTTTATTTCTTTGCAGATGTATGTAGTGGTCTTATTGGCACCGTAGATCAAGCTGGAACTCTTACAGAACACGGCACCTTTAATGGTTCATGGGTTTCTTTTGGAGAAGATACTACCGGACAACTCTACATAGTTAATCGTCAAGAAGAACCAAATGGAACTATTCATAAAATTGTTGGCGATGTACTAGGAACCAACGACTTTGAATTACCGAATACCCTTTTAGTATATCCCAATCCAACCGAAAACAGTGTGCATCTTGAACTACAGACCGGAACAATTACACAATATGCTGTTATGGATATGAAAGGTAGTGTTGTGATACACAATAAAGGATTAGACACAACTCAAACCACAATTAACGTGGCCAATTTAGTGAATGGTATTTATATATTGAAAATAACAACCGAGACTAATAGAACCATCATCAAAAAACTGCTGGTTAACTAATTGTATGGATTCAGAAAAAGGAAAGTTATATCTCATACCCTGTACCTTAGGCGATACTCCTCCTTTGGAAGTATTGCCATTGTTGGTTAAAAAGGCTATTGAAGAAATTGACTATTACATTGTGGAACACGAAAAAAATGCGAGACGTTTTATAAAAAGTATCTCTCCTAGAAAGTCTCAACCCACCTTACATTTTAACCATATTAATAAATTTACAGACGAAGCAGAAATACCAGCAATGCTCAATCCCTGTCACGAAGGATTTGATATAGGTGTGCTAAGTGATGCTGGCTGTCCTGGTGTGGCAGATCCTGGTGCGCTGGCAGTAGCTGCAGCGCATAGACAAGGTATTAAAGTTGTTCCTTTGGTTGGCCCCTCTTCAATTTTACTTGCAGTAATGGCTAGTGGGTTTAATGGACAAAATTTTGCGTTTAATGGCTATCTGCCTATAGACAAGAAAGAACGTAAACAAGAAATTAAACGCTTAGAACGACTTTCAGAAGAACAAAATCAATCCCAATTATTTATTGAAACCCCTTACCGCAACAACCAAATGCTGGAAAGCATACTAACTACAGTAATGCCCAGCACACAGGTATGTGTGGCCTGTGACATTACGCTACCTACTGAATATATTAAAACAATGCCAGCTTCGGTTTGGACTAAAACAAAAGTGGATCTCAATAAGAGACCCACTATATTTAGTATTCAAAAGTAAGAAAGCAATTAAAATTTTACTTTCGCCTTTTCATTGGCTTTTATAAATGAAGTATCGTAGCCAGAAAACTTTTTAAGGTAATACCCAATAGAAGTTCCAAAAGCATCGCTAAATCCTACAGCGCCACCGCTTCTAAGGAATTTTTTTACATTTCCAGCACCAGCAAGATGCGCCGCTGCTAAAATCCCTGATTCAGTAATGTGTACGCCACCAACAGTTCTTCCTGCATACCGCTTAATATCGCGTCTTAGAATCCATTTATTTCTGGAAGTGTACGCTGCAAAAGCTGCTTCTTGCAATTTAGAATCCTTCATAAAACGATCTGCACTATGCACACCAACCATTTTTAAAGTATTAATATTAAATTGATATTTACCTAAATATCCAAATTCGTTAATAATGGCATAATCGCCTCTGGATTCCTTAAAACCAAGAGCTTCTTTAAAGCCAACATACGTCTTTCCAAGAAATAAGTGATAATTACCAGCTATTTCAGGGATTTCTACTTCGACCTCATCGTAATTAGGTACGTAGTAATATAGATCTAATCCTTCCGAAGAAAACATAGACACAGTGCTATCCTTCTTTAAAGAAAATCCTGTTGCAGTTATTAAAACCACAAGCAATAGGACGCCAATTCGTAAAAGTTTTAATCTCATATTTTATTGAATACTAGACACCTTTGGGTTATCTAAATTTCAGCGTGCAAAAATACACTTTTTTTTACAAACTTGATATACAGTATGTTAAATTATGTTAAAGAGCGTTTTCTGAAAAAAATGATACTACTTATTACTCGTTAAAAAAACTTACTATTAGTAAGGAATGTGATACAAAACTAATAATCGCGCAAAATACAATCAATTACGTTATAAATATAGTAAAATAAAAAAAGCCAAGCTTGTCAACTTGGCTCTTTCAATAATTATAGTGTCACTCTTGCGTTATTATCTGGGATAATAGAAGTTAAATCATATCCACTAAAATGCTTCATATACTTCGTAATTGGTACATTGTTAGCATCTGCGAAGATATTTTCTCCTTCAGATTCCAGAAACTTAATTACGTTTCCAGCACCTCCCAAATGGGCTGCGGCAATAATGCCAGACTCGGTTACTTGAACACCAGCGATGCGTTGTCCACGGTATTGCGCAATGTAGTCTTTAAGAACCCACTTGTTCAAAGAAATCAATGTTGTAAAAGCTTCTTCTTGCAAATCTGGATTGTTTAAAAACAACCTTTTGCTAGTAATACCAACCCATTTAAGGGCGGACCAACCAAACTGATATTTACCTACATAACCTAATCTATTTACAGCTCTGTAATTTCCACTGCTTTCTGAAAAGCCGAGGTCATTACTAAACCCAAGGTATGACTTCCCGAGAAATGGAATGTCCATTTTCGGGTTCATATTTACTTCAAATTCGTAAGGAACATAGGCTTGCTCACCTTCGATATGTGAAATAAATATAGAACTGCTATTACGTTCCACCCCTTTGGAGGGTGAAAAACCTACTGCTATAAATGCAGCTAGTAGGGGCAGCACAGACAATTTCATAAAACGTTTTATCATGTTCTATTTATTTTTAGAATTATAATTATTGCCCCTATACTTAATGTAAAGAGGAAATTCCTGTAACAAACATAAACTTGCTGTTTACAAGACTATGCCTGTTAAAAGGCTTTATGAAATTAATACGTCAAAGAACTTAAATATTGTAGGTTGCTCTTCTTAAGCAACTATCCAAATATAAGTATAGAAAGGGAGGCTAAAGAGCTATTAACAGTCTTTAACCCACAGATTAATAAAGGTTTAACTATAATGAATTTTATCTATTCACCCCTTGTTGTGAGATCCATCGCACATATTCGGCTTTATTTTGATTATGCTGCGAAAGCGTTTTAGCAAACTTGTGGTAGCCAAAATTTTGAACATTTGCGACAAAATAAAAATAATCGTGCTTTTCATAATTGAGCACGGCGTCTATAGAAGTAATGTCTGGCATGGCTATAGGTCCAGGTGGCACGCCAGCGTATTTGTAAGTATTGTAAGGAGAATCCAACTCTAAATCTACGTAGAGCACGCGTTTAATAATCTGATCGAAATTATTTTCTGAAAGTTTTTTGGCGTAAATTACAGTAGGATCTGCCTGTAAAAGCATACCTACTTGCAATCTATTTATGTAGACGCCAGCAACTCTAGGCCGTTCCTCTACCTTTGCGGTTTCTTTTTGAACAATCGCTGCCAGCGAAATTACCTGGGTTGGTGTCAAATTCAATTTTTTTGCTTTGGCAAGACGTTGCTCGTTCCAAAATCGCTTGTATTCGGTTGCCATTTTATCACGGAACCCCTCAGCAGAGGTATTCCAATAAAACTCATAAGTGTTAGGCACATAAAGTCCCAAAGCAGTGGTTGCCTCTAACTTGTTCTCCTTTAAGAAAACTTCATCGCGAAAAGCATGTAATAGCGAAAGACTATCGGCTTCAATTTGATTTGAAATTGCTCCCGCAAGGTTTTCTAATCGTTCCTGATTATTGAATTTTACCTTTATTGGAATATTTTTACTTCTAACCGTATTGATAATATCATTATTATTCATCCCTTTTTTAATAAGGTAATGACCTGGCTTTATATTGCTTGCATAGCCTTTTTTATAAGCAACTGTGGAAAAAGTTTCGGTATCTTTTAAAATTGGCTCTAGCTCCTCCAAAACATCATCAAAAGATGCATTGGTCGGTATATAAACGTGCGCTTCTTTATTATTGAAGGCAGTATTAGACACCAGAACAGTGTTGTATACATACCAAGCAAAAACTGCCATCCCTACAAGGCCTACTAACAAAATTGCTACTAAGATTTTCTTTATATACATATTCTAAAGTACGATTTACGATTTATAAATTTCAGCAAAATTTAAGGTAACTGAGTGTTGTATTAAAATTTGTTTCAAATATATTTTCATACAATGTACCGAAGCTTACCTCTCAACACTAAGTAATAGTTGATAAAACAATTCATCTTTAAATCCGTTTTCTGAAACCATCCAGTCTTTTTTCTGTCCAGCTTTTTTATAGCCGGCTTTTTCAAACAATACAATGCTCCTTGTATTATCTGCTATAATATTTGCATACAATTGATGCACTTTCAAATGCATTGAAACATACTTTTCCACTATTTTTAATGCTTCGGCTGCATAACCCTTACCTCTATCTTGAGCGTCAAAAATAACAATCCCTAAGCCTACGCGTTGGTGTTTTGGCTCAAAGTCAAACAAATCTATAAAACCTATCACTTTATTCTCTTCTGCGGTACAAATTACAAGGCGTAGTTGTTTTACCTCATAGATATCGCGGTGACTATTTTGCAAGTAGTGCTTCAGCACATATTTGGAAAACGGTTTGTTGGTATTACTCACTTCCCAAACGTTTTCGTCATTTTCAAGCTGGTACAGGAAATCCAAATCGGTTGGCTCCAAAGCGCGCAGATATATTAAAGTTCCTTGTAATGTTTGCATCTTATATGGTGATTATACCTTTAAAAACCTGTGTGGCTGGGCCAATTAAAAAAACGTTTTCATAACCATTTTCAGTTTTACTGAAGGTTATCTGTAACGTACCACCGGGTTGTTGTAAGGTTATTTTTTCTGAAGTTGCCATCCCTGTAGCATGCATGGCTAGCGCGACAGCCGTTACGCCGGTACCACAACTTAGCGTTTCATCCTCTACACCTCTTTCATAGGTACGAACTGCAAATTTATTTTCTGAAAGTCGCTCTACAAAATTTACATTGGCACCTGCTTTTCCGTAGCGATTGTTACGGATATTTCGACCCAGTATCACCACGTCAAAAGTTGACAAGTTTTCAACTATTTCAACATGGTGCGGAGAACCGGTATCCAAAAATGAAAAATCACCTTCTTGTTGAATTTCAGCAACATCCTGCATTTTTAAATATACGAGTTCGTTTTCAATTTTAGTCTCATGCAAACCATCAATCGCTTCAAAAGTAGCCGTAGTTTCTATCAAACCTAAAAAGTGGGCGAAATGTGTAATACATCTTCCCCCGTTCCCACACATACTGCTTAGATTTCCGTCGGCATTATAATATACCATAGAGAAGTCTGCGGTAGGATGTTCTTCCAGAAGGATAAGTCCGTCTGCTCCTATGCCAAATTTTCGGTCACATAATTTTGCAACCAATTTGGTATCGTTTTTGGGGAATAGAAGTGGACGATTATCTACAAGTATAAAATCGTTACCCGTACCTTGATATTTATAAAATTGAAGTTCCATTGCTGCAAATGTACAAATTGCCGTGGCGAGTCCTAAAGTTTTATAGCTGTTAAATGCACGTTAAATACGAAATGAAAGCACAATAGTATCGTCTTATTGAATGTTACTTAAGTATAATTTAATTTGAAAGAATATGAAACAGACCGCGAAATTATTTCTAGTTGCGCTTGTAGCAGGAGCGCTTACATTAGGAGGCTATAAATATTTTATAGAACCCGAAACTACCTTAGCTTACAACATACAGGATGAAACATCCTTTATACCTACCAATTACACCTCGGACATAGCCACGGCCATGGAAACCGATTTTACGCAAGCTGCTGAGAAAACAGTACATGCCGTTGTACACGTAAAAAATACAACTATAAGCCGCCAACCTACAAACCTTATGGAATACTATAATGGTGGCGGACAAGCACGTCCTACCGTAGGCTCTGGCTCTGGGGTTATTATTTCGCCAGATGGATATATTGTAACCAACAACCACGTGATTGAAAACGCATCACAATTGCAGGTGACCTTAAATAATAATAAAACCTACACTGCTGAATTGATTGGTACAGATCCCAAGACCGATATTGCCCTTATAAAAATAGATAGCGACGAAAAATTCGATTTCGTACCGTTTGGAGATAGTAACAATATAAAAATTGGTGAGTGGGTATTGGCTGTTGGAAATCCTTTTAACCTTACCTCAACCGTTACAGCAGGAATTGTAAGTGCAAAAGCGCGCGATTTGAATGAGTTTGATGGCAATCCACAATCCTTTATTCAAACCGATGCTGCTGTAAACCGTGGAAATAGCGGAGGCGCCTTGGTAAATACCCGAGGAGAATTGATCGGAATTAATACAGCGATTACTTCGGAAACTGGAAGTTATGTGGGGTATTCTTTTGCAGTGCCAAGCAACAACGCCCGTAAAGTTGTGGAAGACATTATGGAGTTTGGTGGCGTACAAAGAGGAATTCTGGGTATTTCAACCATTAACACAAAATATGCACAACAACAAGGAATCGACATTACGCAAGGAGTTTATATAGCCGATATTGAAAAAGGAAGTGGAGCCGACAAAGGAGGTCTTAAACAAGGAGATATAATTAAACAGATTGACGGGTTTAAAATTGCTAAATTCTCAGATTTAGTGGGGTATTTAGGTTCAAAAAAACCAAACGACATCGTGGACGTAACGGTACAAAGAAAAGGTGGTAACACAACAGTTCCCGTAACATTAATAAAATTGGAAACATTCACTATTGAAGATACAGGCCTTGAAGTACGAAATGCCAATAAAGCACAATTGGATGCCTTTGGGGTTGCGAACGGGGTTGTCGTTTCGGATGCTACAAAGCAGGATTTAATGCCTTTAAAAGGAGCCGTTATTGTAAAAGTGAATGACAAAAACGTAACGAATATTGACGACGTAAAAGATATCATGAAAAAAGGCGGCTTTGGAGCTCCAGTGAAGCTTACGTTCGTAGACTCTAAAGGGCAATTAAGCTCTTATATTTTCAGATAGAAGGAAGCGTAACCATTTTTATCTGTAAATAACACCCCTAAGCTTAAAGAGTTTAGGGGTGTTTATTTTTACTGAAATTAATTCCTCAAAAGTTCAAAATTGAGTATTTTTGCGCCAAAATTAACTCGCCTTTTAATTTTAAACAAAAGGCCTCTAAACAACACACCCTATGAGTTTTGATGACGTTTATGAAAAAGAACTGTCTTTTCAAACCGATCGCCGAAAGGCCTCAGTAGAATTTATTAAAACGATAAGCGATTTATGGTACGATAAATCTATTGAATTGGTCCTTTTTCGCAACCAATTAATAGATCGTAACGTAAGTGAAATTCTTAATTTGCACGAGTACGCAGGTGAGTTTGTACAAAAACCCATTTCAATTTTCGACAGTGTTGAAATAGCACAAGCCATTAGCCAGTTAGACCTTCCTCCTGCCAAACTGGATATAGGTAAACTTACCTACGAGTATCACTTAGAAGACAATCAACATGCAAATGCTTTAGCTTTTGTTTCGGATAAATTAAAAGACGCAAAAGACGTAAAAGACATTATGCCAAAAGATGTGGTATTATATGGCTTTGGACGTATTGGCAGATTGTTGGCGCGTGAGTTAATGACCCGTACCGGAAAAGGAAATCAAATGAGGCTGCGTGCCATTGTAACCCGTGGCGCAGTTGACCAAACGGTATTGGAAAAAAGAGCTTCTTTGTTGCAATATGATTCTGTTCATGGAGATTTCCCTGGGACGGTTAGTGTAGATTTAGAAAACAAAGCATTGATAATAAATGGGACTACGGTTCATATTATTTCAGCAAATGCTCCAGAAGAAATAGATTATACAGCATATGGCATCAACAATGCATTAATTATTGATAATACAGGCGCCTTTAGAGACGACGTTGCTTTGGCACGTCACTTAGTACCTAAAGGAGCTAGCAAAGTATTATTAACAGCTCCTGGCAAAAATGTTCCTAACATTGTTCACGGGGTAAATCATAAAGAACATGACCCTGCAACAGTGGATATTTTCTCTGCAGCTTCTTGTACAACAAACGCTATTACGCCAGTACTTAAAGCAATTGAAGATAGTTTAGGGGTTGTTCACGGACATCTTGAAACTATCCATGCCTATACGAACGACCAGAATCTGGTAGATAATATGCACAAAAAATACCGTCGTGGTAGAGCTGCAGCGTTAAATATGGTTATTACCGAAACCGGTGCCGGACAAGCGGTAACAAAGGCATTACCTTCATTTGACGGAAAATTAACTTCAAACGCAATTCGTGTTCCTGTACCAAATGGTTCTCTAGCAATTTTGAACTTAGAATTAGAGGCAAAAACTTCAATAGACGGTATTAATGCCATTATGAAGAAATATGCTCTGGAAGGTGATCTGGTAGAACAAATTAGATACAGCATAAATAATGAGTTGGTATCTAGTGATATTGTTGGATCTTCTGCTCCTTCCATTTACGATAGCAATGCTACCATTGTAACCGAAGATGGTAAAAACTGTGTGTTGTACGTATGGTATGATAACGAATATGGATACAGCCACCAGGTAATTCGCCTGGCAAAATACATTGCAAACGTTAGAAGATACACTTACTATTAATAGCTTTAAACTGAATATTCTTAAGCCCGTTCCACTAAGGACGGGCTTTTTTTGTGAGTATCTTAACTGAAAGTAAATAGGTTTTGATTGAAATTTGTTAAAAGAGACTATTTCAGAATGGATACGAAAAAGAAGCGCAAAGCTTACAGAAAGAAAAGATATACCGTACCTATCATCATTTTGGTTGTATTGATTGCTGCACGCATTTATCTTCCCTATTACGTAAAAGATTATATAAATAAAGTGCTGGCAGATATCCCGGGTTATTACGGTCAGGTTGCTGATGTAGATATGGCCTTATATCGTGGTGCGTATGTAATTGAAGGGATGTACCTCAATAAGGTTGATGCAAATACGCAGGTTCCCTTCCTTAATTTTCCAAAAAGTGATATTTCTATAGAATGGAGTGCCCTGTTTGATGGTGAAATAGTTTCCGAAATAGAGATGTACAGTCCTGAGGTAATTTACGTGTTAGAAGATCAAGAAACTGTCCCAACCGAAGGTGAAGCAGATATAGACGATTGGTCCAAAGCTCTTACCGACATAGTTCCGCTGGAAATAAACCGTTTTGAAGTACACGATGGTAAATTTGCTTTTGTTCAAGTAAACGCAGATCCAAATATAGACCTGCAAATAGCCAAAATTCATTTAAATGCCAGCAACCTCCGTAACGTAAGAGAAAAAGATCGCGTGCTTCCCTCCCCTGTAACTGCTACCGGCGTTTCTATTGGCGGCGGTGCCGTAAAACTCAACGGAGATATAAATATCGTTAAAGAAATTCCAGACATGAATGTGAATTTCAGTTTAGAACACGCCAACGTAACTGCCTTAAACCCGTTTACACGTCACTATGCAGGAATAGATTTTGAAGAAGGAGATTTCAGTTTGTTTAGTGAATTTGCTATTGCCGATGGTTATTTAAAAGGATATATAAAACCCTTGCTGAAGGATTCAAAAATGATTGGGAAGGATGATGGCATTATTGGTGTTTTGTGGGAAGGATTGGTAGGTTTCTTTAAATTTATTCTGAAGAATCAAGGAACCGACACCATTGCTACCCGAGTCCCCGTTGAAGGAGATTTGAACAATGCGCAAGCGGGGGTATGGCCTACCATTTTTAATATTTTTGAAAACGCCTGGATTAGCGCCTTTAAAGGAGATATTGATGATGATATAGATTTTGAAGACGCCTTTAATGACCCTAATTTAACGAAAGAAGAAAAGCAGGAATTACGAGAAAAGAGGAGGGAAAAAAGAAGAGAAGAACGTAAAAATGATACAACCGATGGTTTCTTTAAACGCCTTTTTGATGGTGCCGAAGATGAAGAAGCAGACCCTACCGATGATGGTATTTTTGGCGGAGGAGATGAAGATGATAAAAAGGACACCAACAAAACTGATGACAATTAATGAATAACATAAAAGCAACCAAATCCAATCTGGATCTGGGTAAGCAGTAACGTAACACGCCAAGCAATTTGCCATTTCAGAAGGTGCCAAAGGTATCACCCTAGAAACAGCAACCAACAACCCTGCACAAACCTTATACGAGCGACTAGGCTGGAAAAAAGATACCGAAGTTTTTCATTATACTTGGGAAATAAAATAGGACAATTTTGTAATTTTAAGCTGAAGAACTATTTTGAATTTTGAACAATTTCAATGAGGTTCCCTTTAGGGCTAAGGAAAAAATCGATGCAGTAGTTCAAAATTCAAGACTCCTAATTAACTGAAAACATATGGATCACCTTACAAAAATGGAGGAAATGCTCTCGAGCGCCAACACCGATATAAAGAATGGCCACTACGAAAAAGCTGAGAATACACTTGAAGAAATGATTACGTTAGACCCAAATTTCGGGAAGACGTACAATCATTTGGGCTATTTATATGAAGTGAAATTCAAGGAATTCGAAAAAGGAGAAACACTTTATAAAATGTGCCTGGAAAAATCGCCTATGTATCCTGCGATTTATTATAATTATTCGGTATTGCTTTCAACTCTGGGTAAGTGGGACGAACTTAAAGAATTATTGGATCAAGCGTTACATATTCCTGGCGTTACCAAAGCTACCGTATATAACGAGTACGCTATTATGTATGAGCAGCAAGGCAAACTAGACCTCGCTATAGAAAATTACCGCAACGCAGGCATTAACACGCTAGATCAGGCAACTTTAGACCGAGCAAAAGCTTCTATGGCACGTTGTAAATCCAAGAAAGATTTGTTTTAAAATTACAATTTTTGAGTTTGGAATTTTTGAGTTTGGAATTTTAGGTTTCAGCCCACACCATTATATAATGTAAAACAGTCGCAAACTATAAGAAAGTTGTAATTTTGCGAAAAGCCTTTATACATGGATTCTTTTCAAGATTTTAAGCTAAATAAACAGTTACACTACGCAATTGATGATTTAGGCTTTACCACACCTACTGAAATTCAATCGCAGTCCTTCTCTCCTGTTATGTCCGGAAGAGACGTGGTTGGTATTGCACAAACAGGTACTGGTAAAACCTTTGCTTATATGCTGCCGTTACTTAATGATTTAAAATTTTCGAAGGAGATAGATCCTCGGGTTTTGGTGATTGTTCCAACCCGCGAGCTGGTAATTCAGGTTGTTGATGAAATTGAAAAGTTTGGGAAATATAGCTCCATTCGGGTGGCTGGTGTATATGGAGGTGTTAATATTAATCAGCATAAAGAGCTGGTGATGCAGGGAGCCGATATTATTGTAGCTACGCCTGGGCGATTGTACGATTTGCTATTAAGCCGAGCACTAAAGCCGAAAAGCATTAAGAAACTGGTGATTGATGAGGTGGATATTATGCTGGATTTAGGATTCAGGTTTCAGCTTACCAATATATTCGAATTGCTGCCAGAGCAACGACAAAACATCATGTTTTCAGCAACCATGACAGAGGATGTGGCTGAATTTATCACGAGCTTTTTTAAAAATCCGTTGACTATTTCAGTAGCTGTAAGCGGTACACCCTTGGATAACATAACGCAATTTGCATATAACGTTCCCAATTTTTACACCAAAATAAACTTACTGAAAGAACTACTTCTGAATGCTGAAACCTATACTAAAAACTTAATTTTTGTACCCAATAAGAAAAGTGCCGACTTGGTTTTTGAATTGTTAGATGATTTCTTTGGAGATGAAGTTGCCGTAATTCATTCTAATAAAACACAAAATTACAGAATACGTTCTATAGAAAATTTCAACCAAAATAAAACAAGAATCTTAGTCACTACAGATATAATGGCTCGTGGTCTCGATCTTGATAGCATTAGTCACGTAATAAATGTAGATACGCCACGTTTTCCAGAAAACTACATGCACCGCATTGGAAGATCTGGAAGGGCCGAAGCTGAAGGAACTTCCATTTTATTAAGTACTGAAGCCGAACAAGATCATAAAAAAGCAATTGAAGATTTAATGAATCTTAAGATTGAACAATTGGAACTACCCGAAACCGTTGAAATTTCAAAAAAACTCACGTGGGAAGAACAACCAAAAATTGTAGAAGCAGACAATCCGCATAAGATAGATACCGAAGAAAGAGGAGCCAGTTTCCACGAAAAAAGTGAAAAAAACAGCAGAACCAATCAAGGCGGAAGTTATAAACGTATCATTAAGAAAAAATATAAAAAAGCAAGAACCAAAGGCGATAAAGGTTTCAACCAACGCAACAAAGATAAAGGCAAAAAACCCTTTTAAACTGTAACTCGAACTTGAACTTGAACTTGAAACTGAAACTGAAGTTTTTATAAAATTTCCATCTAAGCTCCTTCCTTTAACAGCTAAAGTTTTGTAATGAAATATCGGAATCTTACTTCTGCGCTAAAGGGAAGGTGAATTTCGGTAAGATATACTCAATGAAAAATACAATCTTTTTTCCCGAAATTCGGAAGGGTAAAAAGCTCCAAAGTCTAATTAAAAAAATCAACTCAGCAAAAATGCGTATAGACATCATCACCGTACTACCAGAATTACTAAAAAGCCCTTTTGAAGCGTCTATACTTAAACGCGCCATAGATAAAGGTTTGGTAGAAGTGCATACCCATAACCTTCGGGATTTTTCCACTAATAATTATAACCAAATAGACGATTACCAATTTGGTGGAGGCGCAGGGATGGTTATGATGATTGAACCCATTGATAAATGTATTAGTAAATTAAAGGCCGAGAGAGAGTATGAAGAAATTATTTATATGACTCCAGACGGAGAAACACTCAATCAAAGTATTGCCAACCAACTTTCGCTAAAAGAAAATATTATACTTCTCTGTGGTCACTATAAGGGTGTAGATCAACGTGTGCGCGATCAATTTATAACCCGTGAAATTTCAGTGGGAGATTTTGTGTTAAGTGGTGGCGAATTGGCAGCAGCCATTGTGTGTGATACTGTCATTAGATTGCTTCCTGGTGTTTTAGGAAATGAAACCAGTGCTTTGACCGATAGTTTTCAGGATAATTTACTGGCACCTCCAATTTATACACGTCCTGCAAACTACAAAGGTTGGAAAGTTCCAGAAATTCTTACAAGCGGCAACACCCCAAAAATTGATGAATGGCGGGAGGATCAGGCTTACAAACACACGCAAGAGCGTAGACCCGATTTGTTGGAGGAATAGCATTTGCTATATTAAAATTCAATATCTTTCATATAACAAAAAAAACTCCCTGTATGAAAACATACGTACTATTAAGTTTAGCACTGTTATTATCCGTTAGCGGAATTTGCCAGTCAACTTTAAACAGGCCGCAAACTCCCACTCCTCCATTTTATTATCATATTGAAGAGGTAACTTTTGAAAACACAAAAGACAGTGTAACCCTGGCAGGCACACTTACATTTCCAAAAGATGGAAATAATTTTCCAGTTGCTGTGCTTATAAGTGGTAGTGGAGCACAAAATAGAAATGAAGAATTAGTGGGGCATAAACTCTTTTGGGTTTTGGCAGACTATCTTGCTAAGCAAGGGATTGCAGTTTTGAGATATGACGACCGCGGCACTGCAGCATCTACCGGAAATTTTAAAACTGCACTCACACAGGATTTTGCCACAGACGTTGAAGCTGCCGTAGACTTTTTAAAAACAAGAACCGAATTCAACCAAAAAGCTATTGGTTTAATAGGTCACAGTGAGGGCGGGATTATTGCACCCATGGTTGCCAGTGATCATCCTGAAGATATCGGGTTTATTATATTGCTTGCCGGTGTGACCATCCCTTTCGATGATTTAATGAAGCTGCAAAAAGAGTTGTCATTGCGAGCTATGGGATCTTCAGAAAGTTATATTGAACAGGAAGTTCTTTTTGATAACGAATTGATGCCTGTAATTACAACAACTCCATTGGATGAGCTTGCTGAAAATTTAAAAACTTTCACTACAGCATACTTAGAGAAAAATCCGAAATTTGCTAAAAACAGAGGGATGCATGCCGAGACCTATACAAATCTAGTCGTCTCGTCCTACACAAGCCCCTGGCTCTATAATTTACTTAATTACGATCCAGCCGAAGCACTTAAAAATACAAAGTGTCCCATATTAGCACTAAATGGCGAGAATGACACACAGGTTCCATCAAAAGAAAATTTACAAGCATTAGAGCAGTTAAAAAGTGCCTATCCTGAAAAAAATATTACTACAAAATCCTACCCGAAGCTCAACCACCTTTTTCAGGAAAGTGTCACAGGTTCTGTTTTTGAATACGGTAAGATTGAGCAAACCATAGCGCCCTATGTACTGGTAGAAATATCGAGTTGGATTCACACGGTAGTTAAATAAGTAGCTTAATTTCTTGCTCCAACTGTTTGTTCATTTCAAAAAAAGAGTATCTTTGCACTCGATTTATAGTAACCTCTGACGATACCCGTGAACGTTGCCGTAACCATAATACTATCAAAACCATAACAATGGAAGCGTTAATAAAATTTGTACAAGACGAATTCGTAACCAAGAAAGAATTTCCAAAATTCTCTGCGGGAGACACTATCACAGTATACTACGAAATTCGTGAAGGCGAAAAAACAAGAACACAGTTCTTTAGAGGTGTCGTGATCCAATTAAGAGGAACCGGAACAACTCAAACTTTTACAATTAGAAAAATGTCAGGAACGGTTGGTGTAGAGCGTATCTTCCCAATGAATTTACCTGCATTGCAAAAAATAGAGATCAACAAAAAAGGTAGCGTACGTAGAAAACGTATCTACTACTTTAGAGGTCTTACTGGTAAAAAAGCAAGAATCCGCGAAAAGCGTAAATAGGCTATACCAGCATATTTTAGAAAGCGACTCCACATTGGGGTCGCTTTTTGTTTATAAACAATTGTTAACAACCTTAGTTTATAACTTGTTCATATTAAAAGCCTTATATGATTTGTTTATTTCAATTGAAATGTTACTTTAGTACTATCAAAACAATACAACTATTGTTAGATACATAAAGTAACGTTCTTTATTTCTTTTTGAAAATTGTTTGACGAGCTAACGGTTCCTTGCGAATGGTTAGGTTGGAGATTTTTAAAAAGTTCGGAAGTAGTTTTTGAAGGATGCTTTCAGCAATGCAAATTGTATGAATCGCCTACAACAAGAACATTAATACTTCTTTCTTGAAATCGGTCACAGCTGCAGGGGTATAATAAACTTGCATTACATTGTAAAGATGAGCTGGTAACGGCAGTTTTCACAAGAAGCCATAACAAAGTGCCTAGCACATTGTTATGGCTTTTATTGTTTAGTCCCTCACCGAAAGCTGATGCTCAGCCTGTGGCTGATTTCACCTTTCGACTCTCCCGGAGGGAGAGTGAGAGAACTATTACGCTTGGTATTATAATCAATTTTTTTACGAAGTAACTATCAGTAAATAGCTTTAGCACTCGTCTGTAACAAGTGGTATCCAGAAACATTTCAGCTTAAACAGCTACTAAAATTTCATATCGTTCAGCGAAGCAGTCTTTCCTCTTTATTCTTTGCTCTTTCTTCCTTCCCTTCAAAGCAAAGCGCCCTCACCTCTCACACTACCAAAAACTAATTTCTAATTGAACATCCTTTACAACGTCACCCAGAGTGGTTCCGCTTTTTCTGCGGAATTGTATCGAAGGGCTAAATATTAAAAAACTATTAAACTTTCAACCAACCGCAGTCCTCCCCTTTTAAAGACCCGCCTAAATCCGTATCTTTGCAACCCGTAATTTAGGATTACGAAATCTATACAAATTTCATTTTCAACCGAAATAAAATTCCTCTATATGACTAAGACCGCCAAAATTATTTACACCAAAACAGACGAAGCCCCCTATTTAGCCACACATTCCTTTTTACCTATTGTAAAAGCGTTTACAAAACCTTCTCATATTTCAATTGAAACAAGGGACATTTCACTGGCGGCTCGTATTTTAGCAACTATGGCGTCGTATTTAAAAGAAGAACAGCGTGTCACTGATGCGCTTTCAGAATTGGGCGAATTGGCAAAAACACCAGAAGCCAACATCATTAAACTACCAAATATTAGTGCATCAGTACCGCAACTTATTGCGGCGATTTCAGAATTACAGGAAAAAGGCTTTGCCATTCCAGACTATCCTGAAAATCCAACAACCGACGAAGAAAAAAATATAAAGACTGCCTATGACAAAGTAAAAGGTAGCGCCGTGAATCCTGTACTCCGTGAAGGAAATAGCGACCGTCGCGCACCAAAGGCTGTAAAGAACTATGCAAAGAAGAATCCGCACCGTATGGGTGCCTGGAGTGCCGTTAGTAAAACCCACGTTTCCACAATGAGCAAGGGCGATTTTTTCCATACAGAGCAATCCGTTACATTACAGAAAGCAGGTTCTGTAGCTATCGTTTTAAATGGCGAAGATGGATCAAAAACAACGCTAAAAGAAAATATTGCCGTATTGGAAGGTGAGATTATTGACGCTTCGGTGATGGAAAAGAAAGCCTTACTTTCATTTTTGAAAGAGCAAGTACAAGATGCAAAAGATAAAGGCGTATTATTTTCATTACATATGAAAGCGACAATGATGAAGGTAAGTGATCCAATTATTTTTGGTCACGCCGTTCGTGTGTTTTTTGCCGATGTTTTTGAAAAGCACAGTCAAACCTTAAAAGATGCAGAAGTGGATCCTAACAACGGTTTTGGAGATGTATTGAGTGATATTGAAAAACTTCCAGAGACAAAAAGAAATGAAATTTTAGCCGATATTGACAAGGAGCTGGCAAACAACCCAGACCTGGCAATGGTGAATAGCGACAAAGGCATTACCAACCTACACGTACCAAGTGATGTAATTATTGATGCTTCTATGCCAGCGATGATTAGAACCTCCGGGCAAATGTGGAATGCAGCAGGGAAACAACAAGATACCAAAGCTGTGATTCCAGATAGTAGCTATGCCGCTATTTATGAAGCTACTATTAATTTCTGTAAAAATAATGGTGCCTTTGACCCTACTACCATGGGAACAGTGCCAAACGTAGGTTTAATGGCTCAAAAAGCTGAAGAATACGGATCTCACGATAAAACATTCGAAATTCAAAAAAATGGTACTGTTGAAGTAATTGATAACAACGGAACCGTTTTAATGAAACACAACGTAAGTGAAGGCGATATCTGGCGTATGTGCCAGGTAAAAGACCTTCCAATTCAGGATTGGGTGAAACTTGCGGTAAATCGTGCAAGAGCAACTGGATGGCCAACTATTTTCTGGTTGGATAAAGACAGAGCACACGATGCTGAGTTGATTAAAAAAGTAAATACATACTTACCCAATCACGATACCAGCGGATTGGAACTAAAAATATTATCTCCTGAAAAAGCGACCGATTATACGCTGGAGCGTGTTAAAAAAGGAGAGAATACCATTTCGGTAACTGGAAATGTACTAAGAGATTACTTAACCGACCTCTTCCCTATTTTGGAATTAGGCACCAGCGCCAAAATGTTATCTATCGTCCCACTCATGAATGGTGGTGGTTTATTTGAAACTGGCGCAGGAGGTTCTGCACCCAAGCACGTTGAACAGTTTGTAGAAGAAGGACATTTGCGATGGGATTCTTTAGGTGAATTTTTGGCCCTGGCGGTTTCTTTAGAGCATTTAGGTTCTACCTATGATAATAGCAATGCGATTGTTTTGGGTGAAGCCCTAGATGATGCTACTGAAAAGTTATTGGAAAATAAAAAAGGCCCTTCCAGAAAAGTAAACGAAATTGACAACAGAGGTAGTCACTTTTACTTGGCAAAATACTGGGCCGAAGCACTAGCAAACCAGGATAAAGATAAAACCTTAAAGAATAGATTCGAACCAATCTCAGAAAAACTGAATGCTAACGAAGAAACTATTTTAAAAGAACTTCTTGATGCACAAGGTGCCACAGTAAATATTGAAGGCTATTATTACCCAAATGAAAACAGGGTAAATGAGGAAATGCGAGCTAGTAAAACACTCAATGATATACTTTCGGAAATTGCTTAAATCTTAAAAAACTAGCATAAAGGTCAACTAATTAGTATGTCTGGTTGAGCGCAGTCGAAACCTTTTTAAATTAAAAGGTTTAAATTAGTTCTCGACTGCGCTCGAACAGAGATTTCCAAACTTATTTTTTTAGTCCTACTCAATTTTAATTAACTGCTGGTTCATACTTTTATAAAAAATTGCACTTGAAAAATCTCTTATGGCTCCTATGTTTATTTGTAAGCATTACAGCTTTCTCTCAGGAAAAATATACCCTTAGCGGTGTTGTTTCTGAAGCTTCCTCTGGCGAAACATTGCTAAACGTTAACGTTATTATTCCTTCCCTTCAAACGGGAACAATCACTAATGAATATGGTTTTTATTCCATTACATTATCAGAGGGAACGTATGACGTTTATTTCAGTAATATTGGTTTTATGACGCTTCAAAAAACCATCATGCTTACTTCAAATACTTCAGTAAACATAAATCTTGACGAAGACACCCAACAATTAGACGAGGTAATTATAAAAGCAGACGTAGAAGCGCTCAACATCCGTAAGCCAGAAATGAGCGTGAACAGACTGACTGCAGGAACCATAAAAAAAATTCCTGTAGTTTTAGGCGAGAAAGACGTGATTAAAGCCATTACACTACTCCCAGGAGTAACGAATGCAGGGGAAGGCGCTAGTGGTTTTAACGTTCGTGGTGGTTCGGCAGACCAGAATTTGATTCTGCTGGACGAAGCTACACTTTATAATTCTTCGCATTTGTTCGGTTTCTTTTCGGTTTTTAATCCAGATGCTATCAAAGATTTAACGTTGTATAAAGGTGGAATTCCCGCACGGTATGGTGGACGCATTTCTTCAGTGTTGGATATCTATCAAAAAGATGGAAATTTAAAACAATTTGAGGCCAATGGTGGCATTGGACTGGTGGCCAGCAGATTGTTACTGGAAGGGCCTATTAAAAAAGACACCGCGGCATTTTTAATAGGTGGGCGTAGTAGTTATGCACATTTGTTTTTACCGCTTTTTGACAATGATAATATTGCCTATTTCTACGATTTAAACACCAAGATTAGTTATAATATCAACAAAGACAACAGGCTGTTTCTTTCGGGTTATTTTGGTCGTGATGTGTTTGAAATTGCAGATAGCTTTAGCAACAATTTTGGAAATACGACCGTTAATTTACGTTGGAATCATTTATTTAACGACCAGATTTTCAGCAATCTTTCCCTGATCTATTCAGATTATTATTACGGATTGGAACTGGGTTTCGTAGAATTCGATTTTGATAGCGGTATTAAGAATTTTAATTTAAAATATGACTTCACCCAATATGTTTCAAATAAGATAAAGCTTCAGTATGGTTTAAACGGAATTTACTACCAGTTTAATCCAGGTGAAATAAATCCTACGACTCAAACTTCTGGAATTAATCCTTTTAAAACCACTAAAAAGTATGCTACCGAAAACGCAATCTATGCCGATGCAGAGATAGAACTTACAGATAAACTTTCTTTTCAGGCAGGTGTACGACTTTCCACATTCGCAAGATTGGGACAAGATGCTTTAAATGTATATGAAAATGACAATCCCATTCTCTATAACAGCGATCTGGATATTTATCAAAAAGCAACACCTATAGATACGATTTCTTTTAAAAGGAGTGATGTTATTGAAAGTTATGCAAACCTGGAGCCCAGACTTTCGGTTGCCTATCAGTTAAACGAAACTTCGTCTATAAAAGCCAGTTACAATCGCACAGCACAATATATTCACCTAATTAGTAATACCACATCTCCTACTCCGTTTGATATATATGCTCCCAGCGGAAAATTTATAGAACCACAAACCGCAGATCAGGTAGCCTTTGGTTTTTTCAAAAAATTTGAAGATTTTTCCTTAGAGGCCGAAACTTTTTACAAAACCGTAGACCATCGCTTAGATTATGTAGACGATGCCAATTTAATTGCCAATGATGCCGTAGAACAAATTTTACTAAAAGGGGAGGCCAGAGCATACGGATTGGAGTTTTTACTAAGAAAAACAACAGGGAAATTACAAGGTTGGATCGCCTATACGCTTTCCAAAAGTGAACAGCGAACACCCGGAAGAACAACCGAAGAAATTGGCATAAATGAAGGCCAATGGTACAATGCCGCCTGGGATAAACCTCATGACATTTCTATTACCGCCCAATACGAACTTAATGACAAATGGTCTTTTGGAGCAAATGCTATCTACCAAACCGGGCGACCCAGCACGTTTCCTAACGGCCAATATGAGTATAGCAACCTTGTAGTACCCGTTTATGAAGCAAGAAATAGTAGTAGGCTATCTGCTTTCCATCACGTAGATATTTCAGCGACCTGGACACCAAAAGCTAACAATCCCAAACGCTGGAAAGGAGAATGGGTTTTTAGCGTATACAATATTTATAACCGAAAAAACGCTGCTTCTATTTCCTTTAGCGAAAATACAGATATTGGCCAAAATGAAGCGGTTCGCTTGTCTATCTTCGGTATTATTCCTTCGGTTACCTATAACTTTAAATTTTGATGATGATGAAAAAATTGCTGTTTTTACTATTACTTGCGATTTGTTTTGGTGCCTGTGAAGATGTGGTCGAAGTAGATTTAAATGAAGGCACACCCAAACTGGTTATTGAAGCAAATTTCTTAAAACAAATAGCTATTGATGATTCCGTTTTAAGAATAACTTTGAGCAAAACCATTCCTTTTTTCAATGCAGAACCTGTGTTTGTCAATACAGCAATTGTAACGATAACTCCAGAAAATGGAGCGGCTATTACAGTTCCTTTTATAGAAAACGGCAACTATGTACTTTCAAACCTGGAACCTGAGCCTGGAGTTGCCTACACTTTAGAAATTGTAGTAGATGGTGAAACCTACACTGCCACAGAAACATTAGTTACCGGAGTCCCCTTGGAGTTTGTAGAACAAAAAAACGATGGCGGTTTCTCCAATGATGAAATTGAACTGAAAGCATTTTTTACAGATCCTTCCAATGTAGAAAATTATTACTTTTTTGAAGGGCTTTCCCCCAGAGGATATTTAGCAGACACCTTCAGTGATGAGTTTTTTGACGGAAATGAAATTTTTGGGTTTTATTCTGTAGAAGATTTGGAGGCAGGAGACCAGGTTACCTTTTATCTGCACGGTGTAAATGAGCAATTTTATAATTTTATGTTCATCCTATTGCAACAAAGTGGTGACCAGGGTGGCGGTCCTTTTGAAACGCAACCCGCCACGGTACGTGGAAATATGCTTAATATTACCAATCCAGATAATTTTCCACTTGGGTATTTTCGGGTTTCTGAAGTATCTATCTTAACCTACACGGTAGAATAATATATTAATTGGCATTCAAAAGCTTTAAATTTGTAGTATGAGTTTCCACAAAATTACCGAAGCAGATTCGCATTACGATCATTTAGAACAAATGAGTGTAAAAGAAGTGCTCAAAAATATAAATGATGAAGACAAAACAGTACCACTGGCTGTTGAAAAAGCACTTCCAGAAATTGAAATACTCACCACAATAGTTTCAGAAAAACTAAAAAATGGTGGACGTTTATTTTATATGGGTGCTGGAACCAGTGGTAGATTAGGTGTTGTAGATGCTAGTGAAATCCCTCCTACATTTGGAGTAGATCACGGGGTTGTTGTTGGACTTATTGCAGGTGGCGATATAGCGATTAGAAAAGCGGTAGAGTTCGCTGAAGATTCACAAAACCAAGGTTGGGAAGATCTCAAAAATCATCAAGTTGGTATCAACGATGTGGTGGTTGGTATTGCAGCTTCAGGAACTACTCCCTATGTGATTGGTGCGTTGGAAAAATGTAATTCGCTTGGTATTGCGACGGGATGTATTACTTGTAATGAAGGTAGTCCGCTACACAAAACGGCGAAATTTCCCGTGGTTGTTATGGTAGGACCTGAGTTTGTTTCGGGAAGCTCCAGAATGAAAGCGGGTACCGCCCAAAAACTGGTGCTAAATATGATTTCTACTGCGGCTATGATCCAGTTGGGTCGCGTGAAAGGAAACAAAATGGTAGATATGCAATTGAGCAACAATAAGCTCGTAGAACGTGGCACACGAATGCTCATGCAAGAATTAAATATGGATCAAGATAGCGCAGCTTCACTTTTACAAAAACACGGCAGTGTTCGAAAAGCAATCACAGCATACCATAATGAATAACCGACCACAAAGACATACCGACAAACAATTATTGGTGAAAGGACTAAAGCGCTTGGCACTTGCCTTACCTCTTTTAGTATTGACAACCTACGCCTTTACTTTTACTTTTCTAAATAAAGAAACCATTCCTATATATTACTTGCTTCCGCTAGCAATACTTGGAATGGCTGCTACTATTTATTTGCTCTTCAACGGAATAAAACTTATCCTGAAGTCTCTTTTCAATTAAGGTGAGTTTTTACAAATATCGAATTATTCAAATTTAGGAATAAAAAAACCGCCTCAAATTGAGGCGGTTCTTTCGTACTATTAATTTGTGAACTGCATTATTCAACAAACACTTTAAACACTTGGTTTCCAGTGCTAGCTTGCGCTTCAATTAAATACATTCCAGTACTTAATCTTGATAAATTGATTTGCCCTTCCGTTGCATTTATGCTTTCAGTTTGAACAACTTGTCCTGTTAAGCTATATACCGTTAATTTTTCAATAATTTGTGTTGTTGAAAAATTTAAAATATCCTTTACCGGATTAGGGTAAAAATTTAATGATAGTTCTTTGTTATCTGAAACTCCAAGTATCTCATCTGTATTAAATACGAAAGGACCTTCCCAGGCACTACCGTTTGAGCTACAAATAGATTTAACGTAAACTTCATACGCTGTATTTGGAGTTAAGTTATCTAAAAGTACTTCAGTTACATTTGAAGAAACGCCTGTAGCAGCTCCTGGATATCCTGAACCTTCTAATTGTACAATATACTCATATCCTCCTGCAGGAACTGTAGCAGGTGCTGTCCAGCTTAATAAAGCAGTAGTTTCTGTAATATCTGTTACAGAAATATCTGATGGAAACTCACAGGCTGGAGTATTGTCGAACGCAGCAAGCTTATAGTTTCCAAAACGGCCTACATATCCCCAAACACGTACTAGTATTTCAGACCCAGGTTGCAGATTGGTTAATTCCATATAACTAAAGAAGCCTTCACCACCATCACCGTTACAGAAAATAGTTTCTAATGCACCACATGTACCTGCGTAGGCTTGCATTCCAGTATCATCCATATATGGGTCACCACTGGTTCTAGTTTCTAAAGTTACATTTCCAGAATTTGGAACTATAACCGTATACCAAACATCTTTTCCCTTTTCTTCAAATTCAAGCCCTTCACAAATCACTAATGGATCTGCAGCGTTGCGGGTAGCAGAAGTATTAGTACCAATTATAAAACTTGAATTAAAGTCTACTCCTACAGTTAAAGGAATACCAGCAACACATTCGTCGTTAGAAGGTGCTGGAGGTGATGGGTATACACATAACTCAAAATACGTTGGAATGGATGAAGCAGAAGAGCTTACATTGACATAATAGGTTTCCCCAGCAACTAAATCGACTGTTTGTAAATAGCTAGTACATCCCTCGGTAAGCTGTGTGAAATTCCCTGGAACACCAGCGTAAACTCCCATTGAGGTTGGAGCACTTCCATTAATTAGGGTTCTTTTAAAAGTGTAATTAGCAGTGGTAGCTGGCACAAATGTGTACCATACATCGTCTGAAGTTGGCCCACATTGAGAATCTACTGAATGTGTAGCAGAGGCGGTAGCACCAACTACTGCATTTTCACAGATACCGTTCGTAGATTCTGTTAAAGCTAGTGCTCCAGCAGGCTCATCGTTTACCGGTGCGTCTGGAAACTGATATACACAAAGTGAAAACTCTCCCATTGGAACCTCACTCGCAATGGCTACAAAATAAGTTTGCCCCGCATTTAATTCTCTCGATAGAGAACGAGTAGAACACCCTCCAGAAAGTAATTCAGGATTTACAGAAGAACCACCAAAAAGAAACATATTGATAGGATCCCCTGTTACTTGTTCTACACCAAAAGCATATTCTGCAGTTTCAGTAGGAGTAAAACGGTACCAAAGGTCTGCATAGTTTGCATACGTTGGCGTAGTACACGTATATTCTGGAGACTGAGTAGCTCCTACAAAATTTCCTGTGATTGCATTGTTACAGTCGTAATCGTCTGATAATAACAAAACATTTGCTGTGGTAGGCTCATCGTTAAACCCTTGCACAGGATTAAATTCATAATTGAAATCATCCATAAATACATATTGTCCAGAACCAGTCCCAGAATGTTGTGGTTTAAAGGCAATATAACGGTGACCTAAACTAGTGTCATATCCGCTTAGATCTATGGTAAATTCGGTCCAGTTACCGGCTACAACAGTGGTTTGGTTCAATGAAGTATCATCTAACAAAGTAAACGAAGCCAAGTCTGCTGGGTCTGTCATCGTACCTACTAGCATCGTAAAGTCTGCCTCATTAGAAGCTCTTTTGTTCATTCTAAAACGAATTTGTTTGTCATTCGCCAAATCTGAAAATTCTGGAGTAATTAAATACAATCCTTCAGGATCGGCATTCGTAGCGAAGTACATTCTTAGCATTAAATTATCTTCAAAAGCACTGATTCCAAAACTATTGTTGTAGGTTCTAAAATCTCCATTGGTGGTATCTACTACATTCCAACAAGGCTTTATTTCTTCTCCATCTACATTCAGGCCTTCAAATCCGCTATTGTATTCAGCTACAAAAACATCACAAGCCGTTGTAAATTCCTCTGAAGCAATCCAGGCACCAAAGTCGTTTGCATCACATTTTGCTCTTACATATCCAATGTAAGCAGTGTTTTGTCCTAAAGAAACTGTCTCCATCATATTGGTTGTTTCCGTTCCATTTGTTGTAGCATCTGGAGCAGGTAACGTAGCTTCTTGCACTAAATATTCCCAGGTAGTTTCAGCAGAGCCACTAGCAGTCCAGCTAAGATCTGCTGCATTAAACTGAACGTTTGTAGCAGTTACTCCAGTTACTTCTAAACATGAAGGAATATCTTCTATACAAACTGTATTAATAAGTAAAGACCTATTAATCTCTCCCCCGTGTTGAAACGCAAAATTTGCGTGCCCGTTATTTGGTAGATCTACAAAATAAACTTGATCTCTATCTGAAGTTAAGATAACAGATGTAATTTGCACAAAAGCTCCTGAACCATCTATAGTTCCAACGTTTAAAGCTGGTGTAGCAGTACTACTACTGGTACCTGCTGTAAAACGTAAACGGTGTGTTCCATCGGTAGCATAAGACACGTCTGGTGAAATTGCCACAATATCTCCAGGAGCAGTATTGCTTGAGAAAAACAATTCGAACATATTCTTGTTGTATCCAGAAAACTCATAATCTACATACGCATAACCTCCAGTTAATGGGTCATCATACACGTTCCAGCAAAAGGGTACTGAATTATCTGGTATACCTGCCCAATCTTCGCAGAAGTTAGTCGTAATGGCACCGCAATCTGTTCTAACTGTATTTCCAGCTGCAATCCAAGCGCCAAAATCACCACCACCACAATCTGCACGTACAAAGGCTTCATATTCGGTATCCAATTCAAGACCTGTAACTGTAAATGAAACCGATGCATTTGTTGAAGTATAAGCAGTACCATTGGCCGCTGGTTCTCCTGTGCCTACTTCTTGCACAACATATTCCCATGCATCCTCATTAGAGCCACTTTCGTCCCAAGCAATATCTACAGTAGTTTGAGTGGGATTAGACAATAGTACATTGGAAACTTCCAAACAAGTAGGAATTACTTCCACACATATGCTATCCAGGTTCACCTGGTCAAAGGTAGTTGCTAAATTATGTTTGAACGCCAAATACTGGTTAGGACCTGCTGGTATAGTGATATCATATTGTGTCCAGGTAGTTGTTACGGCAATAGTAGTGATTTCAGAAAACGTTCCTGTACTATTAGGAGTGTCTATAGTACCAACTACTAAACTAGAATCACCAAATCCATTAGTGAAAAATGTAACGCGATGATTACCATCTGAGGTTGTAGCATTCAAAGGAGACACAAATATTAAGTCTCCAGTTGTTGCATTGCCGCTATACATTCTAAAGTATCTAGAGGGCGATGGTGCATTTGGATCGGGAGTTACACGACCATAGTCACTTGTCCCGTCGGTATTTTTAATCATTGTCTAGTCTCCTGGAACATCTCCGTTATTGTACGTGTCAAAATTTTCTGATATTTCACATTGCGCAGAAACCGCATGCCCTACCAGAAAAAATGCAACGAGAATAAGTAGTAATTTTTTCATTGTAAACTAATTTTAGGTTATTATTATGAATGGTAAACTTACAACAGGAACTACTATAATAAAAGGTGTATAATTTTAAATTTCGTGAATTTTCACGAAATTTAAAAATCAAAAACTAAACTTAAAATCCTAAAAATAAGTTTGTTATGGCTAAAAAACTATTTTTTAGAGGAATTGTCAATTTCTTGTCTTTGTTCGGCAATTTTCTTTCGTTTTTGAAGGATATTTCTAATGATTAGGACGATAAGTAGCATAAAAATAACACCCAAAAAAAGAAATAAATAGGTGTATTTATTTTTTTGCTGCGTTCTTTCAGCTGAATTTTCTGAAGAGAGATCTGTCACTATTTTCTTAAGTGACTTCTTTTCTTCGTCTAATAACTTTTCGTTTTCAGCTATATAGAGTGAACTATATTTGTTGAAATTTTCAGTATCTCCAACGGCTTCATAATTTTCTGAAAGTGCTTTTAAAACCTGACTATTTGTTCCTGGGTCATTTATTTTTTTAATAGATAGAAACGCTGCTTCCAAAATTATAATTGCCTCTTTATACTTTCCTTTTTTTGCAAGTATGTTGGCCAACCCAAGATTTCCATAAGCAATACTTTTTGTAGAATTTACTTTGCTGGCATATTCAATAGCTTCATTATAATTTTTTTCAGCTTCATCATAATTCTCCATTTCAAAATTACAGTCGCCAATATTGCTATCTGCTATGGCGATGCTTGCATTAATGGTTTTGCTACTAATATTGTTTTTAAAGACCGCTCTGGCCTGCTCTAAAAATGGCAGCGCATACTCACAGCCAAGATGGTCCTTTTGTATAAGGCCCTTTACGAAAAGAATATTGCCCTGAAGAAATTTTAAAGAATCTGGCAGTGGGTTTTTAACCGAAATTTCATAAGCCTGGTCCAGATAGTTCAAAGCCTTATCATTCAAATTCAACCGCTGGTATTCTCCGCCTATAAAGCCCAAAACCCGTATCCTATCTGAATAGGTATTACTTTTTTCGGCTATAGAATCTGCCTTAAAAGCATATTTTAAAACATTGTCATGTTTTTTTAAGATTGCGTACCCATTAGCTATAATAATTAAAGCACCTATTTGAGTAGAAGGATCATCCTTGGCTAAACTGTATAATTCTAATCCTTTTTTTATGGCAAGTTCAGGGTCACTATAGGTTACAACACTAGCCTCCTGACGTAAACTGTCAAGGTGCGCCCTATTTTGTGCAATGCTCATGGGTGCCTGCATAAAAAAGAACACCATTGTGACACAAGAAATTTTCCAATAAAATAATACGAGGTTCATCTGTAGAAAGATACTAATTCTGTGCGTTTTCTTTCTTGCTTTTCTTTAAAAAAGTAATGAACTGCTTTGGCGTAAAATCTGTAATATTCTTAAATACCACAGTAAAAGCACTATGTGAAGAAAACCCAGAGGTTTCAGCCAGATAACTTACTTTATAATTTAAATAAGTTTTGTCTGTCTTCATTAATTTTATGATATAATTAATTCGCAACTCATTTATATAACTGTTGAAATTTTTCTGTTTATGGGTATGAATAATTTCTGAAATATATTTTGAATTTGATTTTAGTTGCTTTGCCAATACGGTTAGATTCATTTTACTATCTGTGAATTTGGTAGAACTTTCAAATTCGTTTAAACGCTCTAAGATAGTCTGTATAGTCTCTTCTGGAATACTAAGTGCTTTTGTAGGTTTAATTGACACCTCTTCAACTTTATATGGAATTTCCAGCTTTTTATCCTTCTCAACTTGTACTATAAGTTGTTTAAAACGTTTGTATTCCCTATTCAATTTTTTGTTATAAAAATAATAAGTTGTTATAGTTATTAGAAATACCAACGCGAGTATCGCACCCCAGATATAAAATTGATTTTTATCGGTTTGCAATATGTTTTTTTGTTCTTTTTGAAGATGAGAAATTAATGTACTCCTAACAGTACGTTCGTTGTTTTGAAGTTGTGAATGGAGTAAAATATTTCATTATAATATTTTTGCAATAAAGCAGTACTATCTTGTCTTTTATAAATTTCTGAAATATTTTTATGAGCTAAAAATTTTATAGATTTTTCAATAAAAGGAATGGCAAGCGTTTGTTTATAGTATTGCTTAGAAACCTCTAGTTCATCTTTCTCAAAATAAACATTTCCCAATCCATGATACGAAATAGCTGAAAGAGAAGAGCTTTCGGCACCTGAAGTTTTTAATAAAGAAAGTGCTTTTTCGAAATAAACCTTAGCAAGATCTACCTTCATATTGTATAAATAAAGGTCTGCAATTTTGTTTGAAACTCTTGCCATAAGTATAGGTGGCATGGTTGTATAGTTAGTTTCAATCTGTAGCAATTTCTGTAAAGCATCTTCTATACCGTCTTTATTAGCTGCACTATTAGATTGGTTGAGTGCAAGTATAACTTCGGCAATTATTCTTTTTTCTCCTGGAATAATTTCAGCAAAACGTATTTTAGCTTTCCTTTCAAATTTCTCACCTATAGATTCCATTCCTGCAACCGAATATCGTTCTGAGATTTCCGAATACACCAAGGTGGTAACTAAGGGGGAGGTTTCTTTGGTAAGATTGTCTTTTGCATTAAAAAGTTCTTCAATACTTTGGGCGGCATTACCTTTTAATGCTGCACTCATTGAAAATAAGTAATGACCTTCTACTTTACCAGTACTAGACGTAGCATTTTCCAGAAAATACTTAGCTACTTTTTCAGTTTGATCTGGGTTTTGATATACACTGCTTAGATTATTTATAAAAAAAGCATCTGTATCCAATATCTCTTGACACTTTACTGAGAGTGAAAAAAATACAATGCAAATAAATAAAGATAGACTCAATTTCATAATGCACCTAAAAAGGGGATTACGGCAAAGATAAATTTTTAGATTGAAGGTAGCAGAAAAGCAGCTAACATAACTTGAAAAAAGATACTGTTTGTAGGTATAAACTACT